>NZ_CP080444.1 GCF_019613955.1 Chryseobacterium sp. LJ668
AATCCTTATTATGTGAGGTTTTCTACAAGCACAACTTCAAGCATTGTTGATGATGCGGTATTGAAAAAACCGACATTCTTTCTTATTGGATTGTAATAATGATGTTTTAAGCTATGCTACCAGTGGTGGATTAGGTGTAAACCAAACCGGAAACATTAATCCTGCTACGTACGGATCTAATGATATTTCAGATCCAAATGTTGTTGCAGCAGCGATTAAACGGTCTTGATAAATTAAAGGCAGGTGGAACAACAAAAGGAGTTATTGCAAATATTCCTTATGTAACATCTATTCCTTATTTCACGACAGTGCCATATAAATCCGGTTACTCCAGCAGCTTTAGGCGCCAACCTTACAACTTTAAATGCAAGTTTATACGGACCGCAAAACAGGGCTTTAACAGCTTTTGGTGCAGGAACCAGAATTAATATCTTTTCAGCAACTTCTTCAAACCCTGTTTTGATTAAGATACTTCTCTACCTGATCTAAGTGTTCAGCTAACTGCAGCACTTACACCATCTTTAGGGCTTACAACAGCTACAGCTTTTGGACAGATCTACGGACAGGCGAGGACAGACCACAGCAGAAGATTATATCCTGCTAACTACACGAGGTGTTATAGAACTACTGCTCCGGGAGCTCTGCTTCAATCAATGTTTACGGAATTTCATATCCTTTACAAAACCAGCACGTACTTACAAAATAGAGGCTGCATCAGTAAAACTGCAGTTGATGCTTATAACACTTCAATCAAAACATTAGCAGATACATACGGATTAGCTTTTGTTGATGCAAAAAAAAAATGGTTGAGCTGAACGGACAATCAGGAATTTCATTTGACGGAGTAAGATACACAGCGAAGTTTGTCACAGGAGGAACTTTCTCACTAGACGGAGTGCATCTTACGGGTAGAGGTTATGCAATTGTTGCCAACGAATTTATCAAAGCAATCATATGAAGTATAAATCGACCTTGCCACAGGTTGATCCTAATAAATATTCAGGAGTAACTTTCCCTTAAAAAGGAAAACAATAAAAAAACGAAACCACAGGATTGATTCTTGTGGTTTTTTTTTAAATTTGCAAAATTTTTAAAAAGTAAAAATGGCCGAGCAACAAAGTTATCTATTTTCGACAAGAACTAGTAAGGAGCTAGCAGAAAAAATTGCCCATCACTATGGGAAAGAATTGGGGAAAATCATCATTCAGGAGTTCAGCGATGGTGAATTTGAACCTGTACTAGATGAGTCTGTAAGGGGAGGAAGAGTTTTCCTGATAGGATCTACATTTCCGCCGGCAGACAATCTTTTAGAGCTTCTTCTGATGATTGATGCAGCTAAAAGAGCTTCTGCTAAGAGCATTACTGTAGTACTTCCTTATTTTGGGCTTGCAAGACAAGACAGAAAAGACAAGCCAGAGCGCCTATTGGAGCAAAACTGGTTGCAAATCTTTTAACCGCTGCTGGAGCAACAAGAATCATGACAATGGATCTGCATGCAGACCAAATTCAGGGCTTCTTCGAAATACCTGTGGATCATTTGTACGCTTCAAGTATTTTCGTTGATTATATCAGAGATTTAAATCTTGATCATCTTACGATCGCTTCTCCGGATATGGAGGTGCAAAAAGAGCAAAAAAACTATGCCGGTCACCTAGGTGCAGATGTAGTGATTGCTTATAAAGAAAGAAAAAAAGCAAATGTGGTTGAAGAAATGTTCCTTATTGGCGATGTTGTCGGTAAAAATGTAATTCTTATTGATGATATGATTGATACTGCAGGTACACTTTGCAAAGCTGCGGATATTTTGATGGAAAAGGGAGCATTATCAGTACGGGCAATGGCGACTCATGGAGTTCTTTCCGGTAAGGCATATGACAATATTCAAACTCGCAATTACTGGAAGTTATTGTAACTGACTCAATTCCTGTGAAAACTAATTTGTCATCTAAAATAAAAGTGCTATCTTGCGCCCCATTATTTGCTGATGTGATGAAGATGGTGCATGAGCATCAATCGATTAGCAGTAAGTTTATTATCTAATTGATAATTAATGCATTGCAAACTAAATTAAACAATTTTTTAAATTTTTATAAATGAAATCTATTACAATTCAAGGTACAAAAAGAGAAAGCGTGGGCAAAAAGTCGACAAAAGCTTTACGTGATGCTGAATTAGTTCCTTGTGTTGTTACGGAGGTGGCGAGCCATTGAACTTCTCTGCTTTAGAGAAAGCGTTCAAAGGTTTGGTATATACTCCTGAAGCACACACGGTATCTATTGAAGTTGACGGACAGGTAATTCCTGCAGTTCTTCAGGATATTCAGTTTCACCCGATTACAGACAAAATCATTCATGCAGACTTCTACAGATTATCTGACGATAAGCCAGTAATTATGGAAGTTCCTGTAAGATTGACAGGTCGTTCTAAAGGTGTTGTAGCTGGTGGTGTTTTGCGTCAGTCTTTCAGAAAACTGAAAGTAAAAGCTATTCCTGCAAACTTACCAGACGAGGTGGTTGTAGACATTACTTCATTGAAGATGGTAACAAACTTTATGTTGGAAGTCTTAAGGCTGAAGGGTTCACATTTGTACACCCGGACAATGCAGTTGTTGTAGCTGTTAAAATGTCTAGAAATGCAGCTAAAGGTGGTGCAATGGCAGATGACGACGACGAGGAAGTGGCAACTGAAGTTGAAGGAGAAGCTCCAGCAACTGAAGAAGCAGCAGCTGAATAAGAATATCTTAATTACAATACAAGACCTGTCAATTTATTGGCAGGTTTTTTTGTTTTAGATGAAATCTATCACTCTATTAATCTGACAGACTTTGGATAAAAGTCGTAAATTTGACCTGTTCTAAATTAAGAACGTTTAATAATAAAAATTATAATAAATGTTTGACATTCAGGAAATAAGAAGTCAGTTTTCTATATTAAATCAGCAAGTGAATGGTAAGCCATTGGTTTACTTAGACAATGCAGCAACATCGCAAAAACCCAACTCTGTTTTAGAAGTATGGAAACAATATTATACAGAAATCAATGCCAATGTCCACAGAGGAATTCATACGTTGAGTCAATTGGCTACTGAAGAAATGGAGCTTTCAAGAAGGAAAATTCAGAAATTCATCAATGCTAAAAATGATTTTGAAGTAATTTTCACAAAGGGAACCACAGAAGGAATTAACCTCATCGCTTATATTTTAACTCAAAAAAAAAAAAAGACGACGAGATTATCATTTCATACCTGGAGCATCACTCAAATATCGTTCCTTGGCAATTGCTTTGTGAAAGAACTGTGCAAAATTAAGAGTAATTCCAATCGATCAGGAAGGAATTCTTCAGCTTGATTATTTAGATGAATTTTTAAGTGAGAAAACAAAGGTCGTTTCTGTCAATCAAGTTTCAAATGCTTTGGGGATTGTCAATCCTATTGAGAAATTATCGCAAAAACGAGAGCCAATTCTGATGCATATATCGTTATCGACGGAGCTCAGTCTGTACCGCATTTTAAAATTGATGTTCAGGCTTTAGATTGTGATTTCTTTGTGTTTTCAGGTCACAAAATGTATGCTCCGATGGGAACTGGTATTTTGTACGGAAAGCAGGCGATTTTAGAAGATTTGCCGCCATTTCATGGAGGCGGTGAGATGATTGCGGTTTGCTCATTTGATCAGACTACTTACGCAGGTTTACCTTTTAAATATGAAGCAGGAACTCCAAATGTAGGTGGGAATATCGCTTTGGGAGCCGCCGTTGATTTCATCAATAAAATAGGTCATGACAATATACAAAATCATGAAAATGCTTTGTTGGAATATGCTCAAAAACATCTCTTAGAAATTGAAGGTTTAAAAGTCTATGGCGAAAATGCCAACAGAACCGGAGTTGTTTCATTTAATCTCATCGGAATGGGAATTTCCTCAGATGTCGGAATGATTCTAGATAAAATGGGTGTTGCCGTACGAACCGGACATCACTGTACACAACCGATTATGGATTTCTTTGATATTGCTGGGACGGTGAGAGCAAGTTTTGCAGTTTACAATACATTTGAGGAGATTGATTTGTTGGTAGAGGGTGTGAAAAAAGCGCAGAGAATGTTGGCATAATTTTTCAGAAATTTAATTCAAACATAAAAAATCCCTTCAACAAAGCTGAAAGGGATTTTTTATGTTTGAATTAAATTTCTGAAAAATTATGCCAACATTCTCTGCGCTTTTTTCACACCCTCTACCAACAAATCAATCTCCTCAAATGTATTGTAAACTGCAAAACTTGCTCTCACCGTCCCAGCAATATCAAAGAAATCCATAATCGGTTGTGTACAGTGATGTCCGGTTCGTACGGCAACACCCATTTTATCTAGAATCATTCCGACATCTGAGGAAATTCCCATTCCGATGAGATTAAATGAAACAACTCCGGTTCTGTTGGCATTTTCGCCATAGACTTTTAAACCTTCAATTTCTAAGAGATGTTTTTGAGCATATTCCAACAAAGCATTTTCATGATTTTGTATATTGTCATGACCTATTTTATTGATGAAATCAACGGCGGCTCCCAAAGCGATATTCCCACCTACATTTGGAGTTCCTGCTTCATATTTAAAAGGTAAACCTGCGTAAGTAGTCTGATCAAATGAGCAAACCGCAATCATCTCACCGCCTCCATGAAATGGCGGCAAATCTTCTAAAATCGCCTGCTTTCCGTACAAAATACCAGTTCCCATCGGAGCATACATTTTGTGACCTGAAAACACAAAGAAATCACAATCTAAAGCCTGAACATCAATTTTAAAATGCGGTACAGACTGAGCTCCGTCGATAACGATATATGCATCAGAATTGGCTCTCGTTTTTGCGATAATTTCTTCAATAGGATTGACAATCCCCAAAGCATTTGAAACTTGATTGACAGAAACGACCTTTGTTTTCTCACTTAAAAATTCATCTAAATAATCAAGCTGAAGAATTCCTTCCTGATCGATTGGAATTACTCTTAATTTTGCACCAGTTCTTTCACAAAGCAATTGCCAAGGAACGATATTTGAGTGATGCTCCAGGTATGAAATGATAATCTCGTCGTCTTTTTTAATTTTTTGAGTTAAAATATAAGCGATGAGGTTAATTCCTTCTGTGGTTCCCTTTGTGAAAATTACTTCAAAATCATTTTTAGCATTGATGAATTTCTGAATTTTCCTTCTTGAAAGCTCCATTTCTTCAGTAGCCAATTGACTCAACGTATGAATTCCTCTGTGGACATTGGCATTGATTTCTGTATAATATTGTTTCCATACTTCTAAAACAGAGTTGGGTTTTTGCGATGTTGCTGCATTGTCTAAGTAAACCAATGGCTTACCATTCACTTGCTGATTTAATATAGAAAACTGACTTCTTATTTCCTGAATGTCAAACATTTATTATAATTTTTATTATTAAACGTTCTTAATTTAGAACAGGTCAAATTTACGACTTTTATCCAAAGTCTGTCAGATTAATAGAGTGATAGATTTCATCTAAAAAAAAAAACCTGCCAATAAATTGACAGGTCTTGTATTGTAATTAAGATATTCTTATTCAGCTGCTGCTTCTTCAGTTGCTGGAGCTTCTCCTTCAACTTCAGTTGCCACTTCCTCGTCGTCGTCATCTGCCATTGCACCACCTTTAGCTGCATTTCTAGACATTTTAACAGCTACAACAACTGCATTGTCCGGGTGTACAAATGTGAACCCTTCAGCCTTAAGACTTCCAACATAAAGTTTGTTACCAATCTTCAATGAAGTAATGTCTACAACCACCTCGTCTGGTAAGTTTGCAGGAATAGCTTTTACTTTCAGTTTTCTGAAAGACTGACGCAAAACACCACCAGCTACAACACCTTTAGAACGACCTGTCAATCTTACAGGAACTTCCATAATTACTGGCTTATCGTCAGATAATCTGTAGAAGTCTGCATGAATGATTTTGTCTGTAATCGGGTGAAACTGAATATCCTGAAGAACTGCAGGAATTACCTGTCCGTCAACTTCAATAGATACCGTGTGTGCTTCAGGAGTATATACCAAACCTTTGAACGCTTTCTCTAAAGCAGAGAAGTTCAATGGCTCGCCACCTCCGTAAACAACACAAGGAACTAATTCAGCATCACGTAAAGCTTTTGTCGACTTTTTGCCCACGCTTTCTCTTTTTGTACCTTGAATTGTAATAGATTTCATTTATAAAAATTTAAAAAATTGTTTTAATTTAGTTTGCAATGCATTAATTATCAATTAGATAATAAACTTACTGCTAATCGATTGATGCTCATGCACCATCTTCATCACATCAGCAAATAATGGGGCGCAAGATAGCACTTTTATTTTAGATGACAAATTAGTTTTCACAGGAATTGAGTCAGTTACAATAACTTCCAGTAATTGCGAGTTTTGAATATTGTCATATGCCTTACCGGAAAGAACTCCATGAGTCGCCATTGCCCGTACTGATAATGCTCCCTTTTCCATCAAAATATCCGCAGCTTTGCAAAGTGTACCTGCAGTATCAATCATATCATCAATAAGAATTACATTTTTACCGACAACATCGCCAATAAGGAACATTTCTTCAACCACATTTGCTTTTTTTCTTTCTTTATAAGCAATCACTACATCTGCACCTAGGTGACCGGCATAGTTTTTTGCTCTTTTTGCACCTCCCATATCCGGAGAAGCGATCGTAAGATGATCAAGATTTAAATCTCTGATATAATCAACGAAAATACTTGAAGCGTACAAATGATCCACAGGTATTTCGAAGAAGCCCTGAATTTGGTCTGCATGCAGATCCATTGTCATGATTCTTGTTGCTCCAGCAGCGGTTAAAAGATTTGCAACCAGTTTTGCTCCAATAGGCGCTCTTGGCTTGTCTTTTCTGTCTTGTCTTGCAAGCCCAAAATAAGGAAGTACTACAGTAATGCTCTTAGCAGAAGCTCTTTTAGCTGCATCAATCATCAGAAGAAGCTCTAAAAGATTGTCTGCCGGCGGAAATGTAGATCCTATCAGGAAAACTCTTCCTCCCCTTACAGACTCATCTAGTACAGGTTCAAATTCACCATCGCTGAACTCCTGAATGATGATTTTCCCCAATTCTTTCCCATAGTGATGGGCAATTTTTTCTGCTAGCTCCTTACTAGTTCTTGTCGAAAATAGATAACTTTGTTGCTCGGCCATTTTTACTTTTTAAAAGATTTTGCAAATTTAAAAAAAAACCACAAGAATCAATCCTGTGGTTTCGTTTTTTATTGTTTTCCTTTTTAAGGGAAAGTTACTCCTGAATATTTATTAGGATCAACCTGTGGCAAGGTCGATTTATACTTCATATTGATTGCTTTGATAAATTCGTTGGCAACAATTGCATAACCTCTACCCGTAAGATGCACTCCGTCTAGTGAGAAAGTTCCTCCTGTGACAAACTTCGCTGTGTATCTTACTCCGTCAAATGAAATTCCTGATTGTCCGTTCAGCTCAACCATTTTTTTATTTGCATCAACAAAAGCTAATCCGTATGTATCTGCTAATGTTTTGATTGAAGTGTTATAAGCATCAACTGCAGTTTTTACTGATGCAGCCTCTATTTTTGTAAGTACGTGCTGGTTTTGTAAAGGATATGAAATTCCGTAAACATTGATTGAAGCAGGAGCTCCCGGAGCAGTAGTTCCTATAACACCTCGTGTAGTTAGCAGGATATAATCTTCTGCTGTGGTCTGTCTCGCCTGTCCGTAGATCTGTCCAAAAGCTGTAGCTGTTGGAAGCCCTAAAGATGGTGTAAGTGCTGCAGTTAGCTGAACACTTAGATCAGGTAGAGAAGTATCTTTAATCAAAACAGGGTTTGAAGAAGTTGCTGAAAGAAGATTAATTCTGGTTCCTGCACCAAAAGCTGTTAAAGCCTGTTTTAGCGGTCCGTATAAACTTGCATTTAAAGTTGTAAGGTTGGCGCCTAAAGCTGCTGGAGTAACCGGATTATATGGCACTGTCGTGAAATAAGGAATAGATGTTACATAAGGAATATTTGCAATAACTCCTTTTGTTGTTCCACCTGCCTTTAATTTATCAAGACCGGTTTTAATCGCTGCTGCAACAACATTTGGATCTGAAATATCATTAGATCCGTACGTAGCAGGATTAATGTTTCCGGTTTGGTTTACACCTAATCCACCACTGGTAGCATAGCTTAAAACATCATTATTACCAATCCAATAAGAAAAGAATGTCGGTTTTTTCAATACCGCATCATCAACAATGCTTGAAGTTGTGCTTGTAGAAAACCTCACATAATAAGGATTTGCCGTTCCTGTCAAAACTCCTGCGATATTTCCGTAACCAGGTGCTATTAAATGAAATGATTTCGCTCCCGGCACACCAAAGTTATTTAAAGCTCCTGTCACTTTGTTTGAAATATTAGTAGTTGGGTTTCCTGCAACATTCTCAATTACAGGAGAACCATTTACAAAAGCCTTAATATACAGCTTTGTAGCCTGAATAGGAGTTGTTCCTAATAGCAATCCTCCATTATTGTCTGCCATCAAAGGCTGAACAAAGTTTCCTCCACCGGCTAATTTCATTTGTCCGGCAATTATATTAGGATAAGATTCGTTCTGCCCATTAATATATAATGCATTATCTCTGTAGCCTGAAGTCAGTGAATTCCCTAAAGAAACGTAATTAGAAAAATCTGCTTCACCTTTTGTGACAACAATGTCTTGTACGTCTGTATCAAAATCTGTTTCGCAACTTATTGTAAAAAACAGTGCAGAAACAGCCAATGTAGATATTATTATTTTTTTCATATAAATTCAATTAAAAAGGATTGTACGATAAACCTAGACCGAAATAGAATGCTTTAGCTTTTGCCTGGCCATAAAAGCCAAGATAATCGTTTTTCACATCTCTGCTCTGAGGCATTACATACCCACCGGCTACATCAACGCCGAATTGTTTAAATTTAAACCCTAAACCACCTGTAAGTACGAAAGAATCGAAAGAAGGTGTCTCAGGAATAAAGTTTTCATCTGAATAAGGAGACTCATCATAATAAGCACCCAAACGACCAAATACCATGTTGCTAAACATATATTGTGTACCTAATCTGACCGTTTTAGAATTTTTAAAGTTTTTTGGTGCAACAAGTACCGTAGGATCTGCCTGATTTCCAATTGGTGCATTGGCAAAATCTAATGTCAATTTGCTGTATCTAGACCATCCATGGTAATTAAAATCTGCTGAAACCAACCATTTCGGAGTTACATTGTATGTTAAACCTATTGTATACTCTTCAACCAAAGGCAATGTTGCTGTAAAATTATCCTGACCGGCAGAATTTAATCCCAATAATCCGTTAACAGTATTTTGTGCCGGAACTGTAAATGTTGCAGTCCCTTGTTTAGCTTTCATATCAACCGGTGAACGGTATGCTATACTTACATCAAGTTTTGGATCTGGTCTGAAATAAAAACCGAAACCATAACCGTGGCCACTTGCTTTTTCATCATTAATATTAACAGTTCCTCCAAACTGCGTCACAGCTTTATCCCAATCTACAGTTCCTCTCGCATATATATAACTTGCTCCGAAAGACAACCAGTCTGCCATCTTCACAGAAACCATCGGTTGGAAATAAAAGCTCTTTAATTCAAGCTTTTGTACCATTTCTCTTCCTTCCCAATCGTAAGGATATTGAATAGTACTTCCGAAAGGAGTTGTAAAACTGAAACCAATCGATAATTTGTCGATAGGCTTGTACGCAATCGCAGCATAAATTGGTGTTCCGATAGGATTATCTGATTCTGTACTCTGTAAAGTATTTAGATTTTGAAAAGTAACTTTATTACTTGCTCCGAAACCTCCTGCAACAATACTCAGTTTAGAAGGGATGAATGACATACCCGCCGGATTAAAGAATGCAACACTCGCATCTTCGGCATGAGCACTCGTATGTGCCATTGCCAATTGCTTTACCCCTTGAAGAGAAACTCTGAAGCCTCCTGCATAAGATAGAACCCCAGCCAACAAGGCAGTTGATACCAATATTTTTTTCATAGACATTTATTATATAATCCAAATATAAAATTATTTTGATTACACTTGTTAATTATTCTTAATATTTTAAACATTACCTTAAAAGAAAATTATGTTTAAAATAACACTTTGTATAAGTCAACGCTTAAGTGACTATTTATAAATGCTTTAGAGAATTAAAAACTATTGCGATTTGATAATGTTTAAGATTAAACATTTAACAAAATAAAGATTTAGTATTTTTGGAATTGTGTAAAGATAAAAATCAATAAATTTGCAAGATTAAATAAATTATAATATATGAGTTGTGGATGCAAAACATCCGGCGATTCTGCACATTCTTGCGGAACGAAATCCGCGAATGGCTGTGAAAGTGTAAATACCTGTGGTAATAGTTATAAATTAAGTGTTTTCGATTGGTTATCTAATGTACAAAACCCAGCATCTAACCGATGCGACTTTGTGGAAGTTAGGTTTAAAAATGACCGAAAATCGTTTTATAAAAATGTAAATAATATCCCTTTACATATAGGTAGTGTAGTAACAGTAGAATCTAGCCCCGGACACGATGTAGGTGTGGTAAGTCTCTCAGGAGAACTGGTAAAAATTCAGATGAAAAAGAAAAGATTTTCAACTGAGGACCCACTTAAAATATACAGACTGGCTAACCAAAAAGACATTGAAGTCTGGCAGGAAGCAAGAAAAAAAAGAAGAAACCGTAAAGGTTGACGCCCGAAAAATATCTCACAGATTAGGTCTTGAAATGAAGATCACTGATGTGGAATATCAGGGCGACGGATCAAAAGTCACATTTTATTACACGGCAGATAACCGTGTTGATTTCAGAATGTTGATCAAGGAGTTTGCTGGAACTTTCAGAACCAAAATCGATATGAAACAAATTGGTTTCAGACAGGAAGCCGCAAAAATCGGCGGAATTGGTTCTTGTGGAAGAGAACTGTGCTGTTCAACATGGTTAACAGATTTCAGATCAGTCAACACTAATGTAGCACGATATCAACAACTTAGCATCAATCCTCAGAAACTGGCAGGACAATGCGGAAAATTGAAATGTTGTTTAAATTACGAATTAGACAGTTATTTGGATGCATTAAGTCATTTTCCATCGTCCTCAACAATGTTGGACACTGAAAAAGGTAGAGCTTTCTGCATTAAAATTGACGTTTTCAAAAAGAAAATGTGGTTTGCATACGTTGACAGTTCAATGGCCTGGTATGATTTCGATATCGATTTAGTTAAAAAACTGATTGCTCAAAACAAAAAAGGAGAAAGAATACTTCCGCTTGAAGAGTTGAAAGTTCCGGATATCGCTTTACCTAGTGTAGATCTTATTCAGGAGAACAGTGTAGATAGATTTGAGAAGAAAAACAGAGGAGGTTTCAACAAAAACAGGAATCAAAATCCAAATCAGGGTCAAAACCCAAATCAAAACAGACCGAATAACAATCAGGGACCAAGAAACCGTCCGGAAAGGACTGACAGAAATGACAGACCTCAAAAAACGGAGCGTTCTACTGGTGAAAGGCCCGTAAATTCTGAACGACCGAAAAATACAAATCCCAACGCAAAACCTAACCCGAACCAAAACCCAAATCAAAGACAGCCAAAGCCTCAACAGACGCAACAGCCAAAGATTCAGGTAGAAAAAGCCGAGGCAGATTTAAATTCGGAGCAGAAACCACAACAACCTCCGAAAAAGAAATTTAAAAAGAAATTTCCTCCCAAAAAAGATAATAATGTATAAAGTTCTAGGGATATTAATGCTTGTTTTTTTTGTAGGATGCAGCACTTCAGGTGAAGATGTTATGATGAATCCTATTAATAATAAATGGGGTAAAAAAGCCGAACAGAAATTTAAGCTTGAGGTTACAGATCCGCAAAATCCCAAAATATTATATTTGTGGTAAGAAATAATAACGAATATCCTTACAGCAATATAAGATTTATTGTTAATTTTAAAAGTCCTAAAAGCAAAATATCTCAAACGGACACGCTGAACTATATTTTAGCAAAACCAAACGGAGAGTGGCTGGGAACAGGATTTGGAGAAACGAAGGAAACGTTATTTCAATATAAAACAAACTTTAAATTTCCTGAGAAAGGAACCTATGAAGTGGGCATATTGCAGGCAATGAGAAATGACAACCTAAAAGGAATTGAAGATATAGGTATAAAAGTAGAAACGGCTAAACCGTAATTATACATGGAAGTAAACAATCAAAATACAGGAAACAAAGGAAAACTTTTCCGCTTCCTCCTAAAAAGAACAAAGGTTCTGCATGGAAAAATGGGTTAGAATCATTTGGATCGGTTTTATTGCAGCAGTTTTAGGAATTTCAGGACTTTTCTTTTCGGTATCCCAGGGTTTTCTTGGAGATATGCCGGATGTAAAAGAACTGGAGAATCCGGATATTTATGCCGCATCTGAAATTATCTCTTCGGACGGAGTGGTTTTTAGGTAAATTTGAAAAAGAAAAAACTAAACCCATCACGTATCAAAAACTTCCGCCACATCTTATTTATGCTCTTTACGCAAAAGAAGATGAGCGCTTTAAAGAACACTCTGGGTAGATCTACAATCTGTTGCCAGAGCAGTAGTTTATGGAGGTTCAAGAGGTGGAGGTTCTACCATTACTCAGCAGCTTGCCAAATTATTATTTACAGGAGGGGCCTCTCAAAATAAAATACAAAGAGCCTTCCAAAAACTTAAAGAGTGGGTTGTAGCGGTAAGTCTTGAAAAAAGATATACGAAGGAAGAAATCATTACACTCTACTTTAATAAGTTCACATTCGGAAACAATGCCAGTGGAATTGAAATGGCATCAAAGATATATTTTAATAAAAGCACGACACAATTAACTTTACCAGAATCTGCAATGTTTGTAGCAATGCTCGAAGCACCTACAGCAAATAATCCATTGAGACATCCTGAGAGAGCAAAAGAAAGACGCAATGTTGTGCTTGAGCAAATGCTGAAAACCCAATACATCGACCAGGCTACATATGATAAGGCTGCCGCATCTGAAATTAGGTTAGATTATCATCCTATAAAAGATGTCACAGAAGGATATTCTGCCTATTTTAAATCATATTTGAAAAAAGAAATAGACAAATATCTGGAAGATTATGAAAAAGAAAAAGGTAAACAACTTAACCTATATAAATGGTTTAAAAATTTACGTAACTCTTGATTCAAAAATGCAGCAATATGCTGAAGAGTCTATCAAGGAACACTTGACAGACCTTCAGAAGAGATTTGATGCAGAACAGAGAGGAAGAAAAAACAGACCTTTCTATTATCTTAATGACAAACAGGCCAATGCTGTAA
The DNA here is from genome assembly GCF_019613955.1 of Chryseobacterium sp. LJ668. Classification (NCBI taxonomy): domain Bacteria; kingdom Pseudomonadati; phylum Bacteroidota; class Flavobacteriia; order Flavobacteriales; family Weeksellaceae; genus Chryseobacterium; species Chryseobacterium chendengshani. The sequence continues at coordinate 13,400 of NZ_CP080444.1, forward strand.
TGATGCAGGCTGTGAGAAGAACCGGCCGTTACAAGCAACTAACTGCAAATAACGTCCCCGAAGATTCTATCATGATGGAGTTTCATAAACCTATAAAAATGTCTCGTTTTACATGGGATGGAGAAGAGGAAGTTGAAATGTCTCCTTGGGATTCTATCAGATGGCACAAGCAGATCGCACAAGCCGGCTTGATGTCTGTAGCACCTGGAACTGGCGAAATAAAAGCTTGGGTAGGTGGTATCGACTGGCAGCATTTCCAGTATGATCACATCAAGCAGGGAAAAAGACAGGTGGGATCTACGTTTAAGCCATTTGTTTACGCTACGGCAATTATGAAATTAGGTTTAACACCTTGTTCTACTATATCCAATGCAAGTTTTAACAAAGGAAGTTACCATGTGCCGGGAAGAGGCGGAATGCTTACTCTGAAAAATGCATTGGCTCAATCACAAAACCCTGTTGCACTAAGACTTGCTGAGATGACGGGAACTCAAAGCGTTATACAGACGGCAAGAGACTTAGGAGTGACTCAGGAAATCTCTACCAGCTTACCGATGGCATTGGGAGCCTCCGATATCACCATTTACGAAATGGTGGGAGCATACAGTACTTTTGCCAACTACGGAAACTACAATAAACCGGAAATGATCTGGAGAATTGAAGATGCTAACGGAAGAGTTATTAAAGAAGTTAATGGAGAACCGAAAGAAGTGATGAACCCTAACTACGCATACACGATGATTGAATTGATGAAAGGTGTTGCACAGTTTGGTACAGCTTCAGGAGAACTTGGTAGAAAGGGAATATCAAAAGATATAGAAATTGCGGGCAAAACAGGCACTACACAGAACAACTCAGATGGTTGGTTCATGGGGATCACTCCAAAACTCGCTACAGGAGCCTGGGTTGGCTGGGAAGACAGAGCTACCCACTTCTACGGAACCGGTGAAGGACAGGGAGCTAAAATGGCATTGCCGATTTGGGCCATTTTATGAAAAAAGTATGGGCAGATAAATCCCTCAAGATCTCACCTGAAGATAAATTTGTAAAACCGGGCGACTGGAAAGACGGATGTACCAATCTCCAGGGATTAGGCGGCGGATATGGTGATGACGGCGGATTGCAAACCATTGATGAAATCAAAAACCCAAGACCATCAGATCCTACACCTAAAAACAATTCGGGTAAGAAAGACGAAAACGTCAACGAAAATCTGAATACCGGTGAAGATATAGATTTTAATAAGTAAATTATAATAATCATTATAAGACCTTTCAATCATTGGAAGGTCTTTTTTTGACCCCTTTTTAATATATTTGAAATATGAATCTTAAGAATATCAAGCAGCCTTTCATAGAAAACTTTCCAGGAGATTTTTCAAAAAATCCTATTCAAAGAAACACTCCGAAAGTTCTTTTTTCAACCATCGATCCTGTTGGGTTTGATGATCCGAAACTGATTGTTTTTAATGAAAAGCTTTCAGAAGAAATAGGCCTGGGAAAATTCGATAACAGCGATCTTGATTTTCTTGTAGGAAATAATTTACCTGAAAACATAAAAACTTACGCCACCGCCTACGCCGGACATCAATTTGGTAACTGGGCAGGGCAATTGGGAGACGGAAGAGCCATTATCGCCGGAGAAATAAAAAATAGTGAGGGACAAAAAACTGAAATTCAATGGAAAGGAGCAGGTGCAACACCCTATTCCAGGCATGCTGACGGAAGAGCAGTTTTAAGATCCTCCGTTCGAGAATATTTAATGAGCGAAGCAATGCATCATTTAGGAATTCCCACAACAAGGGTCTTAGTCTTTGTCTGACGGGAGAAGATGTAGTTCGTGACATCATGTACAGCGGAAATCCACAGGAAGAAAAAGGTGCAGTGGTTGTAAGAACTGCAGAAAGTTTTTTACGCTTTGGGCATTTTGAACTGATGTCTGCTCAAAAAGAAATTGACACATTACAGAAACTCACTGATTTTACGATTAAAAACTATTTCCCTGAAATTATTTCGGAAGGCGAACAAAAATACAAAGACTTTTTCCAATCCGTTTGTACTAAAACTGCAGATTTAATGGTTGAATGGTTCAGGGTTGGTTTTGTACATGGCGTGATGAATACCGATAATATGTCGATTCTAGGTCTGACGATTGACTACGGTCCGTTTTCGATGACGGATGAATATGATCTGAATTTTACTCCAAACACAACAGATTTACCCGGAAGAAGGTATGCTTTTGGCAAACAAGGACAAATTTCACAATGGAATCTTTGGCAGCTAGCCAATGCTCTTTTTGCATTAATTAAAGATGAAAAATTTCTGGAAGACACTTTAAATTCTTATGGAACATATTTTTGGGAGTCACACGACAAAATGCTCTGCAAAAAATTTGGTTTTGATCAGCTCTTAGAATCTGATGAAGAATTTTTTCACCAACTGGCAGGGTCTAATGCAGGAACTTCAGCTGGATTATACCTTATTCTTTAATGTATTAGAAAAGTTGGATGTTGTTTCTGATTTAAAGGCAGAGTTTGAAAAAGTTTCCTATATTGTTTTAGATAATGCTAAATTAAAGAAACTGGAGAATTTTATACAGCTCTTTAAAAATAGATCAGAAAAAAATACTATTTCAAAAGAAGAATCTTCAAGCCTTATGAAGAAAACGAATCCGAAATTTCTTTTGAGAAACTATCTATTATTTGAATGTATAGAAGAAATTAGCAACGGAAAAACTGAAATGCTTGAAAAATTAACTTCAGCTTTAGAAGATCCTTATGAAGAAATCTTCCCTGAATTCTCTGTGAAAAGGCCTTCCGGATATGATGATATCAGTGGATGTTCGATGTTGTCTTGTAGCTCGTGAGTAGAAACATTAAACAAAATTAAAATTTAACACAATAATTTGTCCCCGATACTATTTTATTACTAATTTTATAAAATTTTTTTATGAAAAAACTTCTACTGTCTGCACTTGCACTAACAATAAGTGTATCTGCATATTCTCAAACTTTATTGGATGAAAGTTTTGAATCTTATACAAATTTTGCAATCACAGGATTTGGTGGATGGCAAACTTTGGATCTTGATTTACTAAATACATATACTGGAGGGGGACCTGTAGTTGGTGGCTCAACAATACCCTCTTGGACAGCTGGTTGGGCGAATGCGGGTCAACCAATGGCTTTTCAAATTTTCAATCTTTCGGCTAGTAATGCAACTAATAATGCTACAGCTACAGCTACCGATGAAGAGGTAAGAAACTTCTCGGCTCATACTGGGCAAAAGACAGCAGTATCTTGGGCAGGAGTTCCTGCAGCTGGAGTAACTTCTAATAATGACTGGTTAATTTCTCCTGCTATCACTTTAGGAGCAAGCAATAATATTTTAACTTTGTGGGTAAAAGCATTATCACCAGCGTTTGTTGAAAGTTACAAGATAGGTGTTTATGTTGGTAGCGGTACTCCAACAAGTGCTGCGAATTTTACAATTATTTCCGGAGCAGCAGCTTTAACGGCACCATTTACTTGGCAGCAAGCTACCCAATCGTTAAATGCATATTCAGGACAGACTATAAGAATTGGAATACAATACATGTCTTCTGATAAATACATGTTTATGGTTGATGATGTAAAAGTTACTACAGGAACACTTTCAACAGACGAAGTTTCAAAATCAAAAACGAGCAGCATCTACCCTAACCCAACAAAAGGAGAAATCAATATCAAAACTGATAAGAAAATAAAATCTTCTACAGTATTTGACCTTTCTGGTAAAGTGTTATTACAGACTGATTCGCAAAAAGTAAATATCGGTTCTTTCACAAAAGGAACGTATTTGTTAAAAGTTGAATTTGCTGACGGAAGCACAAAAACTGAAAAAGTGATTAAAGATTAATTTAATTATTTTAACAATACATCAAAACTCACCCTAAACGGTGAGTTTTTTTATTTTATTTTTGCAAAAAATTACAACCGTGTCTATTAAATCAAAATTTTTAAACTTTTTTAAAATTGTTTTTCCTTCCACTTATTTTGAGTTAGGTGTATTCATTTTCTTTTTATCTGCTTACGGAATTTTGGGTTCCTACATTGCAGTCAATTACAGAATAATTTTTGACAGCAGAATTCCTTGGGATGCCTATTTTAGCTTTGATAACAAGGCAATCATTATGACAGGTGGAAGCTTCGAAAGACATCCTCTTTCCTACTATTTTTTCAACTGGATACGTGAATCTATTTTGTTTTTTACAAAAGGAAAAACAGATGTGAATTTTAGATTAATTTTAGCTGGATTGAGTAATTTTATCATCAGTTTGAGCTTGGTTCAGGTCTATAAATATTTAAAAAATATTATACGATTACCTTTATTTCTAAGCTTATTGATTGTTTTCTTTTTCAGTTTATTTTCTACAAACATTCTTTTATCTTTTACCCCGGAAACCTATACCTACACATTATTTTTGTTGGTTTTATTTAATTATTACACAGCAATTAAATTCAAAAAAGAAGGAAAAATTGCAGGTTCAGCCTTAGTTCTTGCCGGAGTAACAATTGGCGGATTGACCGTGACAAATATTGTAAAAATTTTCATCCCCATTGTTTTTGAAAAAGGATTATTTAAAAGCTGGAAAAAATTTGGAAATGCAGTTTTCAGGGTTGTTCTTTCATGTGTGGTTTTTATTCTTTTATACTTAACCCGGATCGATTTTAAGTACCAAAACATTCTTTCAAAATCCGGTGAGCAGTATGAAAAATTCTCAAACGTAAAATCTACTCCGATCTGGGATATGATCTATTCCTATTTTTTTGGTGGAAATATACTTTTCCCGAGTTTTTTCATCCGTGAAAAACACAATATGAAGGGTTTTTACTTCAAAGCGATCTTTATGGAAGTTTATTCTTCTGCATTTGCTTACATTTTTATTGGATTAATTTTAGGATTTGTATTGTGGAGCTATTTTAAGAATTTTAAAAATAGACTGGTGCAGATTCTCATGCTGTCATTTTTGGTGGATATCGTCATTCATTGTGTTTTTCGATTCGGGCTACACACTTCGTACATCTACGGAGGACATTATGTTTTCGTATATCCATTGCTATTAGGATGGCTGTTTTCAGCTTATAAATCTTCACCTAAAATACTATCTTTTTTAATGGTAATTACGGGAATCCTGACGGTTTATCTGCTTCTCAACAACTATCATCGTATGATTGATTTTTTTGAATTTCTAAACCATTATTACCAATAAAAGGAGCGCGGAGAAAAATAAATTTTCTCCGCGCTCCTTTTATATTTTATTTTATGAAAAGTTACTTTGCTTCAGCGCAGAAAATTCTATACTGCACCGCAATTGCAGATTTAAAATACTCTCTCACTCTTGAAAGATCTGAAGCAGCGCTTTGTTTTGTGAAATAGCTTCCCGCCAGAATTTTATAATTAGGTCTTAATGATGCATCGGTTTCTACTTTCAGGTTAGGAAATCTCTTCCTGAAATATGCCTTCACCTCATTCGCCTCATCATTAGTTTTAACCGTTGTAATCTGGATCTTATATCCTAAAATTCTCGGATTTTTTCTGCATACTTCTGCATTGGTAAGTTCTCTGTTGGGAACAAAAATCTTTGTCGGTCTTACCGGAGCCTCATAATCTATCACTGAATTGTTAACAGCAACTCTTGAACATTTCTCTTCCAAACTGCTCATTGCATCATTCACACGCGAATCCATTGTCATCACCAGCTCTGTTCCGGATAAAGTATCTCTCTTTACAACCTGTTGGGCATCAACGGTATAAAAACCAAAGAAAGAAAGCATTGAAAATATTTTAATGAAATTTCTCATTTAAACTTGTTTCTGCAAATTTAGAATAATTTAAAAATACAGCAACCATAGTTATTTAGAATAGTTACAAATTATACGTTAATGACATTTTCCCCTTTGCTTATACCGTTAAATTCCTGTTAAAAATATTATTTTTGCGGGATTGATTACAGTTTCAATATTTACTAACATAAGATAATTTAAATGATTAGTTGGAGAAAGCATTATAAAAAAGGGCTGATTGCAATAGGTTTATTGTTGTCAACAAGTGCTTCAATTTACGGGCAAGACGGCGATCCTAAAAATGGCGAAAAACTTTTTAAGGCAAATTGTACAGCATGTCACGCTTTAGACAAACAAGTTGTAGGACCGGCACTGAAGGGTGTGGTAGAAAGACTGAAGTCTGAGCAGGGACTGGATAAAGAGTGGCTTCACAAGTGGATTAAAAACAACAAAGAACTCAGAGCTTCTGGTGACAAGTATGCTAATGAAGTTTTCGAAAAGTACAACAAGACTGAAATGCAGGTCTTTCCTAATCTTGCAGATAAGGATATTGACGACATCTTGGCATTCACAACCAATCCACCTGCACCGGAACCCGCTGCTGACGCTGCCAAACCGGCAACTGATGCTACAACCGCTGATCCTGCAGACAAAACAACAACTAACATCGTAATCATTTCGCTTTTAGCAATTGCTGCTTTATTGGTTTGGATCTTGGTAAAACTGAGACAACTGGTAAAATTAGGCCAGTCTGAAGATTTAGCAGGACTTAACGAAAGCAGGGTAAGATCTTTCAGTGAAATCTATGAAAAATACCACTACATCGGTAAAGGTCTTATAGCTATTTTGGCTATTCTTGCGACTTATGGAGTGTGGAACTGGATCATGTGGATTGGTGTTTACAAAGGTTATAAGCCTGATCAACCCATATATTTCTCTCATAAAATTCACGCTGGAGAAAATAAAATCGACTGTCAATTGTGTCACTCAAGTGCTAAATACGGTAAAGTTTCCGAAATTCCTTCTATGAATGTTTGTATGAACTGTCACAGAACAATTTCTGAGTACAACGGTAAATATCTTGAGCCAGGAAAAGACAAAGCATTCTATGACGGGGAAATCAAAAAGATTTACGAACATACCGGCTGGGATGCAGAGAAACAGCAATACACCGGTAAAAATACTTCCCCAGTAGAATGGACGAGAATTCACAATATGCCGGATTTCGTTTACTTCAACCACTCTCAACACGTTGTAGCAGGGGAACAAGCGATCATCAATTCATTTAACAAGAAAAATCCTGACAACAAGATTGATGTTGTATGTAAAGCATGTCACGGAAAAATTGATACAATGAATGTGGTACAAATGGCCAATGACTTTACGATGGGATGGTGTATCGAATGTCACAGAACGACTGAAGTTGATATGAACAACGGTTATAATAAAGAATACTTCAAAAATCTACACGAAAAGCTTAAAAAGCAATATCCTAAAGATGGCGGTAAGATTACTGTAGATGCAATTGGAGGTCTTGAGTGTGGTAAATGTCATTATTAATAACTAAAAAATTAGAAGTATAAAAATGGCTTCAAACAAAATACAATTTAGAAGTATTCACGAACTTAAAGACCCTGCCCTAAACGGCAAGTTGGCTCTTAAAGAGTTCCAAGAAGAAATTCCGGTAGAAGATTTCTTAGGAGATGCTGAGAAAAGTGACGCTAGTACAACAAGAAGAGATTTCTTGAAGTTATTGGGTTTCTCTACTGCGGCAGTTACTCTAGCAGCTTGTGAGGCTCCGGTAATCAAAACAATTCCTTATGTGGTAAAGCCGCATGATATTATTCCGGGAGTTCCTAATTATTACGCTTCAACATATTTTGACGGTTTCGATTTCGCAAGCGTTTTGGTAAAAACCAGAGAAGGAAGACCTATCAAAATTGAACCGAATCCTGCAGCCGGTGATTTAGGTAAAACGAACGCAAGAGCTCAGGCAAGCGTACTTTCTCTTTATGACAACGATAAAGTAAAACAGCCTAAGCTTGACGGTAAAGACGAAACTTTCGATAAGGTAGATGATTTTCGTTATAATTATACTTCATTTAGCCTTTGATAACGAAATCATCTACCTTATCGAAAGTTTCGTCTTTACCGTCAAGCTTAGGCTGTTTTACTTTATCGTTGTCATAAAGAGAAAGTACGCTTGCCTGAGCTCTTGCGTTCGTTTTACCTAAATCACCGGCTGCAGGATTCGGTTCAATTTTGATAGGTCTTCCTTCTCTGGTTTTTACCAAAACGCTTGCGAAATCGAAACCGTCAAAATATGTTGAAGCGTAATAATTAGGAACTCCCGGAATAATATCATGCGGCTTTACCACATAAGGAATTGTTTTGATTACCGGAGCCTCACAAGCTGCTAGAGTAACTGCCGCAGTAGAGAAACCCAATAACTTCAAGAAATCTCTTCTTGTTGTACTAGCGTCACTTTTCTCAGCATCTCCTAAGAAATCTTCTACCGGAATTTCTTCTTGGAACTCTTTAAGAGCCAACTTGCCGTTTAGGGCAGGGTCTTTAAGTTCGTGAATACTTCTAAATTGTATTTTGTTTGAAGCCATTTTTATACTTCTAATTTTTTAGTTATTAATAATGACATTTACCACACTCAAGACCTCCAATTGCATCTACAGTAATCTTACCGCCATCTTTAGGATATTGCTTTTTAAGCTTTTCGTGTAGATTTTTGAAGTATTCTTTATTATAACCGTTGTTCATATCAACTTCAGTCGTTCTGTGACATTCGATACACCATCCCATCGTAAAGTCATTGGCCATTTGTACCACATTCATTGTATCAATTTTTCCGTGACATGCTTTACATACAACATCAATCTTGTTGTCAGGATTTTTCTTGTTAAATGAATTGATGATCGCTTGTTCCCCTGCTACAACGTGTTGAGAGTGGTTGAAGTAAACGAAATCCGGCATATTGTGAATTCTCGTCCATTCTACTGGGGAAGTATTTTTACCGGTGTATTGCTGTTTCTCTGCATCCCAGCCGGTATGTTCGTAAATCTTTTTGATTTCCCCGTCATAGAATGCTTTGTCTTTTCCTGGCTCAAGATATTTACCGTTGTACTCAGAAATTGTTCTGTGACAGTTCATACAAACATTCATAGAAGGAATTTCGGAAACTTTACCGTATTTAGCACTTGAGTGACACAATTGACAGTCGATTTTATTTTCTCCAGCGTGAATTTTATGAGAGAAATATATGGGTTGATCAGGCTTATAACCTTTGTAAACACCAATCCACATGATCCAGTTCCACACTCCATAAGTCGCAAGAATAGCCAAAATAGCTATAAGACCTTTACCGATGTAGTGGTATTTTTCATAGATTTCACTGAAAGATCTTACCCTGCTTTCGTTAAGTCCTGCTAAATCTTCAGACTGGCCTAATTTTACCAGTTGTCTCAGTTTTACCAAGATCCAAACCAATAAAGCAGCAATTGCTAAAAGCGAAATGATTACGATGTTAGTTGTTGTTTTGTCTGCAGGATCAGCGGTTGTAGCATCAGTTGCCGGTTTGGCAGCGTCAGCAGCGGGTTCCGGTGCAGGTGGATTGGTTGTGAATGCCAAGATGTCGTCAATATCCTTATCTGCAAGATTAGGAAAGACCTGCATTTCAGTCTTGTTGTACTTTTCGAAAACTTCATTAGCATACTTGTCACCAGAAGCTCTGAGTTCTTTGTTGTTTTTAATCCACTTGTGAAGCCACTCTTTATCCAGTCCCTGCTCAGACTTCAGTCTTTCTACCACACCCTTCAGTGCCGGTCCTACAACTTGTTTGTCTAAAGCGTGACATGCTGTACAATTTGCCTTAAAAAGTTTTTCGCCATTTTTAGGATCGCCGTCTTGCCCGTAAATTGAAGCACTTGTTGACAACAATAAACCTATTGCAATCAGCCCTTTTTTATAATGCTTTCTCCAACTAATCATTTAAATTATCTTATGTTAGTAAATATTGAAACTGTAATCAATCCCGCAAAAATAATATTTTTAACAGGAATTTAACGGTATAAGCAAAGGGGAAAATGTCATTAACGTATAATTTGTAACTATTCTAAATAACTATGGTTGCTGTATTTTTAAATTATTCTAAATTTGCAGAAACAAGTTTAAATGAGAAATTTCATTAAAATATTTTCAATGCTTTCTTTCTTTGGTTTTTATACCGTTGATGCCCAACAGGTTGTAAAGAGAGATACTTTATCCGGAACAGAGCTGGTGATGACAATGGATTCGCGTGTGAATGATGCAATGAGCAGTTTGGAAGAGAAATGTTCAAGAGTTGCTGTTAACAATTCAGTGATAGATTATGAGGCTCCGGTAAGACCGACAAAGATTTTTGTTCCCAACAGAGAACTTACCAATGCAGAAGTATGCAGAAAAAATCCGAGAATTTTAGGATATAAGATCCAGATTACAACGGTTAAAACTAATGATGAGGCGAATGAGGTGAAGGCATATTTCAGGAAGAGATTTCCTAACCTGAAAGTAGAAACCGATGCATCATTAAGACCTAATTATAAAATTCTGGCGGGAAGCTATTTCACAAAACAAAGCGCTGCTTCAGATCTTTCAAGAGTGAGAGAGTATTTTAAATCTGCAATTGCGGTGCAGTATAGAATTTTCTGCGCTGAAGCAAAGTAACTTTTCATAAAATAAAATATAAAAGGAGCGCGGAGAAAATTTATTTTTCTCCGCGCTCCTTTTATTGGTAATAATGGTTTAGAAATTCAAAAAAATCAATCATACGATGATAGTTGTTGAGAAGCAGATAAACCGTCAGGATTCCCGTAATTACCATTAAAAAAGATAGTATTTTAGGTGAAGATTTATAAGCTGAAAACAGCCATCCTAATAGCAATGGATATACGAAAACATAATGTCCTCCGTAGATGTACGAAGTGTGTAGCCCGAATCGAAAAACACAATGAATGACGATATCCACCAAAAATGACAGCATGAGAATCTGCACCAGTCTATTTTTAAAATTCTTAAAATAGCTCCACAATACAAATCCTAAAATTAATCCAATAAAAATGTAAGCAAATGCAGAAGAATAAACTTCCATAAAGATCGCTTTGAAGTAAAAACCCTTCATATTGTGTTTTTCACGGATGAAAAAACTCGGGAAAAGTATATTTCCACCAAAAAAATAGGAATAGATCATATCCCAGATCGGAGTAGATTTTACGTTTGAGAATTTTTCATACTGCTCACCGGATTTTGAAAGAATGTTTTGGTACTTAAAATCGATCCGGGTTAAGTATAAAAGAATAAAAACCACACATGAAAGAACAACCCTGAAAACTGCATTTCCAAATTTTTTCCAGCTTTTAAATAATCCTTTTTCAAAAACAATGGGGATGAAAATTTTTACAATATTTGTCACGGTCAATCCGCCAATTGTTACTCCGGCAAGAACTAAGGCTGAACCTGCAATTTTTCCTTCTTTTTTGAATTTAATTGCTGTGTAATAATTAAATAAAACCAACAAAAATAATGTGTAGGTATAGGTTTCCGGGGTAAAAGATAAAAGAATGTTTGTAGAAAATAAACTGAAAAAGAAAACAATCAATAAGCTTAGAAATAAGGTAATCGTATAATATTTTTTAAATATTTATAGACCTGAACCAAGCTCAAACTGATGATAAAATTACTCAATCCAGCTAAAATTAATCTAAAATTCACATCTGTTTTTCCTTTTGTAAAAAACAAAATAGATTCACGTATCCAGTTGAAAAAATAGTAGGAAAGAGGATGTCTTTCGAAGCTTCCACCTGTCATAATGATTGCCTTGTTATCAAAGCTAAAATAGGCATCCCAAGGAATTCTGCTGTCAAAAATTATTCTGTAATTGACTGCAATGTAGGAACCCAAAATTCCGTAAGCAGATAAAAAGAAAATGAATACACCTAACTCAAAATAAGTGGAAGGAAAAACAATTTTAAAAAAGTTTAAAAATTTTGATTTAATAGACACGGTTGTAATTTTTTGCAAAAATAAAATAAAAAAACTCACCGTTTAGGGTGAGTTTTGATGTATTGTTAAAATAATTAAATTAATCTTTAATCACTTTTTCAGTTTTTGTGCTTCCGTCAGCAAATTCAACTTTTAACAAATACGTTCCTTTTGTGAAAGAACCGATATTTACTTTTTGCGAATCAGTCTGTAATAACACTTTACCAGAAAGGTCAAATACTGTAGAAGATTTTATTTTCTTATCAGTTTTGATATTGATTTCTCCTTTTGTTGGGTTAGGGTAGATGCTGCTCGTTTTTGATTTTGAAACTTCGTCTGTTGAAAGTGTTCCTGTAGTAACTTTTACATCATCAACCATAAACATGTATTTATCAGAAGACATGTATTGTATTCCAATTCTTATAGTCTGTCCTGAATATGCATTTAACGATTGGGTAGCTTGCTGCCAAGTAAATGGTGCCGTTAAAGCTGCTGCTCCGGAAATAATTGTAAAATTCGCAGCACTTGTTGGAGTACCGCTACCAACATAAACACCTATCTTGTAACTTTCAACAAACGCTGGTGATAATGCTTTTACCCACAAAGTTAAAATATTATTGCTTGCTCCTAAAGTGATAGCAGGAGAAATTAACCAGTCATTATTAGAAGTTACTCCAGCTGCAGGAACTCCTGCCCAAGATACTGCTGTCTTTTGCCCAGTATGAGCCGAGAAGTTTCTTACCTCTTCATCGGTAGCTGTAGCTGTAGCATTATTAGTTGCATTACTAGCCGAAAGATTGAAAATTTGAAAAGCCATTGGTTGACCCGCATTCGCCCAACCAGCTGTCCAAGAGGGTATTGTTGAGCCACCAACTACAGGTCCCCCTCCAGTATATGTATTTAGTAAATCAAGATCCAAAGTTTGCCATCCACCAAATCCTGTGATTGCAAAATTTGTATAAGATTCAAAACTTTCATCCAATAAAGTTTGAGAATATGCAGATACACTTATTGTTAGTGCAAGTGCAGACAGTAGAAGTTTTTTCATAAAAAAATTTTTATAAAATTAGTAATAAAATAGTATCGGGGACAAATTATTGTGTTAAATTTTAATTTTGTTTAATGTTTCTACTCACGAGCTACAAGACAACATCGAACATCCACTGATATCATCATATCCGGAAGGCCTTTTCACAGAGAATTCAGGGAAGATTTCTTCATAAGGATCTTCTAAAGCTGAAGTTAATTTTTCAAGCATTTCAGTTTTTCCGTTGCTAATTTCTTCTATACATTCAAATAATAGATAGTTTCTCAAAAGAAATTTCGGATTCGTTTTCTTCATAAGGCTTGAAGATTCTTCTTTTGAAATAGTATTTTTTTCTGATCTATTTTTAAAGAGCTGTATAAAATTCTCCAGTTTCTTTAATTTAGCATTATCTAAAACAATATAGGAAACTTTTTCAAACTCTGCCTTTAAATCAGAAACAACATCCAACTTTTCTAATACATTAAAGAATAAGGTATAATCCAGCTGAAGTTCCTGCATTAGACCCTGCCAGTTGGTGAAAAATTCTTCATCAGATTCTAAGAGCTGATCAAAACCAAATTTTTTGCAGAGCATTTTGTCGTGTGACTCCCAAAAATATGTTCCATAAGAATTTAAAGTGTCTTCCAGAAATTTTTCATCTTTAATTAATGCAAAAAGAGCATTGGCTAGCTGCCAAAGATTCCATTGTGAAATTTGTCCTTGTTTGCCAAAAGCATACCTTCTTCCGGGTAAATCTGTTGTGTTTGGAGTAAAATTCAGATCATATTCATCCGTCATCGAAAACGGACCGTAGTCAATCGTCAGACCTAGAATCGACATATTATCGGTATTCATCACGCCATGTACAAAACCAACCCTGAACCATTCAACCATTAAATCTGCAGTTTTAGTACAAACGGATTGGAAAAAGTCTTTGTATTTTTGTTCGCCTTCCGAAATAATTTCAGGAAATAGTTTTTAATCGTAAAATCAGTGAGTTTCTGTAATGTGTCAATTTCTTTTTGAGCAGACATCAGTTCAAAATGCCCAAAGCGTAAAAAACTTTCTGCAGTTCTTACAACCACTGCACCTTTTTCTTCCTGTGGATTTCCGCTGTACATGATGTCACGAACTACATCTTCTCCCGTCAGACAAAGACTAAGACCCCTTGTTGTGGGAATTCCTAAATGATGCATTGCTTCGCTCATTAAATATTCTCGAACGGAGGATCTTAAAACTGCTCTTCCGTCAGCATGCCTGGAATAGGGTGTTGCACCTGCTCCTTTCCATTGAATTTCAGTTTTTTGTCCCTCACTATTTTTTATTTCTCCGGCGATAATGGCTCTTCCGTCTCCCAATTGCCCTGCCCAGTTACCAAATTGATGTCCGGCGTAGGCGGTGGCGTAAGTTTTTATGTTTTCAGGTAAATTATTTCCTACAAGAAAATCAAGATCGCTGTTATCGAATTTTCCCAGGCCTATTTCTTCTGAAAGCTTTTCATTAAAAACAATCAGTTTCGGATCATCAAACCCAACAGGATCGATGGTTGAAAAAAGAACTTTCGGAGTGTTTCTTTGAATAGGATTTTTTGAAAAATCTCCTGGAAAGTTTTCTATGAAAGGCTGCTTGATATTCTTAAGATTCATATTTCAAATATATTAAAAAGGGGTCAAAAAAAGACCTTCCAATGATTGAAAGGTCTTATAATGATTATTATAATTTACTTATTAAAATCTATATCTTCACCGGTATTCAGATTTTCGTTGACGTTTTCGTCTTTCTTACCCGAATTGTTTTTAGGTGTAGGATCTGATGGTCTTGGGTTTTTGATTTCATCAATGGTTTGCAATCCGCCGTCATCACCATATCCGCCGCCTAATCCCTGGAGATTGGTACATCCGTCTTTCCAGTCGCCCGGTTTTACAAATTTATCTTCAGGTGAGATCTTGAGGGATTTATCTGCCCATACTTTTTTCATAAAAATGGCCCAAATCGGCAATGCCATTTTAGCTCCCTGTCCTTCACCGGTTCCGTAGAAGTGGGTAGCTCTGTCTTCCCAGCCAACCCAGGCTCCTGTAGCGAGTTTTGGAGTGATCCCCATGAACCAACCATCTGAGTTGTTCTGTGTAGTGCCTGTTTTGCCCGCAATTTCTATATCTTTTGATATTCCCTTTCTACCAAGTTCTCCTGAAGCTGTACCAAACTGTGCAACACCTTTCATCAATTCAATCATCGTGTATGCGTAGTTAGGGTTCATCACTTCTTTCGGTTCTCCATTAACTTCTTTAATAACTCTTCCGTTAGCATCTTCAATTCTCCAGATCATTTCCGGTTTATTGTAGTTTCCGTAGTTGGCAAAAGTACTGTATGCTCCCACCATTTCGTAAATGGTGATATCGGAGGCTCCCAATGCCATCGGTAAGCTGGTAGAGATTTCCTGAGTCACTCCTAAGTCTCTTGCCGTCTGTATAACGCTTTGAGTTCCCGTCATCTCAGCAAGTCTTAGTGCAACAGGGTTTTGTGATTGAGCCAATGCATTTTTCAGAGTAAGCATTCCGCCTCTTCCCGGCACATGGTAACTTCCTTTGTTAAAACTTGCATTGGATATAGTAGAACAAGGTGTTAAACCTAATTTCATAATTGCCGTAGCGTAAACAAATGGCTTAAACGTAGATCCCACCTGTCTTTTTCCCTGCTTGATGTGATCATACTGGAAATGCTGCCAGTCGATACCACCTACCCAAGCTTTTATTTCGCCAGTTCCAGGTGCTACAGACATCAAGCCGGCTTGTGCGATCTGCTTGTGCCATCTGATAGAATCCCAAGGAGACATTTCAACTTCCTCTTCTCCATCCCATGTAAAACGAGACATTTTTATAGGTTTATGAAACTCCATCATGATAGAATCTTCGGGGACGTTATTTGCAGTTAGTTGCTTGTAACGGCCGGTTCTTCTCACAGCCTGCATCATTACAGCATTGGCCTGTTTGTCATTAAGATAATAGAAAGGTCTGTTTTTTCTTCCTCTCTGTTCTGCATCAAATCTCTTCTGAAGGTCTGTCAAGTGTTCCTTGATAGACTCTTCAGCATATTGCTGCATTTTTGAATCAAGAGTTACGTAAATTTTTAAACCATCTTTATATAGGTTAAGTTGTTTACCTTTTTCTTTTTCATAATCTTCCAGATATTTGTCTATTTCTTTTTTCAAATATGATTTAAAATAGGCAGAATATCCTTCTGTGACATCTTTTATAGGATGATAATCTAACCTAATTTCAGATGCGGCAGCCTTATCATATGTAGCCTGGTCGATGTATTGGGTTTTCAGCATTTGCTCAAGCACAACATTGCGTCTTTCTTTTGCTCTCTCAGGATGTCTCAATGGATTATTTGCTGTAGGTGCTTCGAGCATTGCTACAAACATTGCAGATTCTGGTAAAGTTAATTGTGTCGTGCTTTTATTAAAATATATCTTTGATGCCATTTCAATTCCACTGGCATTGTTTCCGAATGTGAACTTATTAAAGTAGAGTGTAATGATTTCTTCCTTCGTATATCTTTTTTCAAGACTTACCGCTACAACCCACTCTTTAAGTTTTTGGAAGGCTCTTTGTATTTTATTTTGAGAGGCCCCTCCTGTAAATAATAATTTGGCAAGCTGCTGAGTAATGGTAGAACCTCCACCTCTTGAACCTCCATAAACTACTGCTCTGGCAACAGATTGTAGATCTACCCCAGAGTGTTCTTTAAAGCGCTCATCTTCTTTTGCGTAAAGAGCATAAATAAGATGTGGCGGAAGTTTTTGATACGTGATGGGTTTAGTTTTTTCTTTTTCAAATTTACCTAAAACCACTCCGTCCGAAGAGATAATTTCAGATGCGGCATAAATATCCGGATTCTCCAGTTCTTTTACATCCGGCATATCTCCAAGAAAACCCTGGGATACCGAAAAGAAAAGTCCTGAAATTCCTAAAACTGCTGCAATAAAACCGATCCAAATGATTCTAACCCATTTTTTCCATGCAGAACCTTTGTTCTTTTTAGGAGGAAGCGGAAAAGTTTTTCCTTTGTTTCCTGTATTTTGATTGTTTACTTCCATGTATAATTACGGTTTAGCCGTTTCTACTTTTATACCTATATCTTCAATTCCTTTTAGGTTGTCATTTCTCATTGCCTGCAATATGCCCACTTCATAGGTTCCTTTCTCAGGAAATTTAAAGTTTGTTTTATATTGAAATAACGTTTCCTTCGTTTCTCCAAATCCTGTTCCCAGCCACTCTCCGTTTGGTTTTGCTAAAATATAGTTCAGCGTGTCCGTTTGAGATATTTTGCTTTTAGGACTTTTAAAATTAACAATAAATCTTATATTGCTGTAAGGATATTCGTTATTATTTCTTACCACAAATATAATATTTTTGGGATTTTGCGGATCTGTAACCTCAAGCTTAAATTTCTGTTCGGCTTTTTTACCCCATTTATTATTAATAGGATTCATCATAACATCTTCACCTGAAGTGCTGCATCCTACAAAAAAACAAGCATTAATATCCCTAGAACTTTATACATTATTATCTTTTTTGGGAGGAAATTTCTTTTTAAATTTCTTTTTCGGAGGTTGTTGTGGTTTCTGCTCCGAATTTAAATCTGCCTCGGCTTTTTCTACCTGAATCTTTGGCTGTTGCGTCTGTTGAGGCTTTGGCTGTCTTTGATTTGGGTTTTGGTTCGGGTTAGGTTTTGCGTTGGGATTTGTATTTTTCGGTCGTTCAGAATTTACGGGCCTTTCACCAGTAGAACGCTCCGTTTTTTGAGGTCTGTCATTTCTGTCAGTCCTTTCCGGACGGTTTCTTGGTCCCTGATTGTTATTCGGTCTGTTTTGATTTGGGTTTTGACCCTGATTTGGATTTTGATTCCTGTTTTTGTTGAAACCTCCTCTGTTTTTCTTCTCAAATCTATCTACACTGTTCTCCTGAATAAGATCTACACTAGGTAAAGCGATATCCGGAACTTTCAACTCTTCAAGCGGAAGTATTCTTTCTCCTTTTTTGTTTTGAGCAATCAGTTTTTTAACTAAATCGATATCGAAATCATACCAGGCCATTGAACTGTCAACGTATGCAAACCACATTTTCTTTTTGAAAACGTCAATTTTAATGCAGAAAGCTCTACCTTTTTCAGTGTCCAACATTGTTGAGGACGATGGAAAATGACTTAATGCATCCAAATAACTGTCTAATTCGTAATTTAAACAACATTTCAATTTTCCGCATTGTCCTGCCAGTTTCTGAGGATTGATGCTAAGTTGTTGATATCGTGCTACATTAGTGTTGACTGATCTGAAATCTGTTAACCATGTTGAACAGCACAGTTCTCTTCCACAAGAACCAATTCCGCCGATTTTTGCGGCTTCCTGTCTGAAACCAATTTGTTTCATATCGATTTTGGTTCTGAAAGTTCCAGCAAACTCCTTGATCAACATTCTGAAATCAACACGGTTATCTGCCGTGTAATAAAATGTGACTTTTGATCCGTCGCCCTGATATTCCACATCAGTGATCTTCATTTCAAGACCTAATCTGTGAGATATTTTTCGGGCGTCAACCTTTACGGTTTCTTCTTTTTTTTCTTGCTTCCTGCCAGACTTCAATGTCTTTTTGGTTAGCCAGTCTGTATATTTTAAGTGGGTCCTCAGTTGAAAATCTTTTCTTTTTCATCTGAATTTTTACCAGTTCTCCTGAGAGACTTACCACACCTACATCGTGTCCGGGGCTAGATTCTACTGTTACTACACTACCTATATGTAAAGGGATATTATTTACATTTTTATAAAACGATTTTCGGTCATTTTTAAACCTAACTTCCACAAAGTCGCATCGGTTAGATGCTGGGTTTTGTACATTAGATAACCAATCGAAAACACTTAATTTATAACTATTACCACAGGTATTTACACTTTCACAGCCATTCGCGGATTTCGTTCCGCAAGAATGTGCAGAATCGCCGGATGTTTTGCATCCACAACTCATATATTATAATTTATTTAATCTTGCAAATTTATTGATTTTTATCTTTACACAATTCCAAAAATACTAAATCTTTATTTTGTTAAATGTTTAATCTTAAACATTATCAAATCGCAATAGTTTTTAATTCTCTAAAGCATTTATAAATAGTCACTTAAGCGTTGACTTATACAAAGTGTTATTTTAAACATAATTTTCTTTTAAGGTAATGTTTAAAATATTAAGAATAATTAACAAGTGTAATCAAAATAATTTTATATTTGGATTATATAATAAATGTCTATGAAAAAAATATTGGTATCAACTGCCTTGTTGGCTGGGGTTCTATCTTATGCAGGAGGCTTCAGAGTTTCTCTTCAAGGGGTAAAGCAATTGGCAATGGCACATACGAGTGCTCATGCCGAAGATGCGAGTGTTGCATTCTTTAATCCGGCGGGTATGTCATTCATCCCTTCTAAACTGAGTATTGTTGCAGGAGGTTTCGGAGCAAGTAATAAAGTTACTTTTCAAAATCTAAATACTTTACAGAGTACAGAATCAGATAATCCTATCGGAACACCAATTTATGCTGCGATTGCGTACAAGCCTATCGACAAATTATCGATTGGTTTCAGTTTTACAACTCCTTTCGGAAGTACTATTCAATATCCTTACGATTGGGAAGGAAGAGAAATGGTACAAAAGCTTGAATTAAAGAGCTTTTATTTCCAACCGATGGTTTCTGTGAAGATGGCAGACTGGTTGTCTTTCGGAGCAAGTTATATATATGCGAGAGGAACTGTAGATTGGGATAAAGCTGTGACGCAGTTTGGAGGAACTGTTAATATTAATGATGAAAAAGCAAGTGGCCACGGTTATGGTTTCGGTTTTTATTTCAGACCAGATCCAAAACTTGATGTAAGTATAGCATACCGTTCACCGGTTGATATGAAAGCTAAACAAGGGACTGCAACATTTACAGTTCCGGCACAAAATACTGTTAACGGATTATTGGGATTAAATTCTGCCGGTCAGGATAATTTTACAGCAACATTGCCTTTGGTTGAAGAGTATACAATAGGTTTAACATACAATGTAACTCCGAAATGGTTGGTTTCAGCAGATTTTAATTACCATGGATGGTCTAGATACAGCAAATTGACATTAGATTTTGCCAATGCACCAATTGGAAATCAGGCAGATCCTACGGTACTTGTTGCACCAAAAAACTTTAAAAATTCTAAAACGGTCAGATTAGGTACACAATATATGTTTAGCAACATGGTATTTGGTCGTTTGGGTGCTTATTATGATGAGTCTCCTTATTCAGATGAAAACTTTATTCCTGAGACACCTTCTTTCGATTCTTTCGTACTTACAGGTGGTTTAGGGTTTAAATTTAAACAATTCGGCGTTGATGTAGCCGGTGGGTATGTAATGCCTCAGAGCAGAGATGTGAAAAACGATTATCTTGGCTTTTATGGCCAGGCAAAAGCTAAAGCATTCTATTTCGGTCTAGGTTTATCGTACAATCCTTTTTAATTGAATTTATATGAAAAAAATAATAATATCTACATTGGCTGTTTCTGCACTGTTTTTTACAATAAGTTGCGAAACAGATTTTGATACAGACGTACAAGACATTGTTGTCACAAAAGGTGAAGCAGATTTTTCTAATTACGTTTCTTTAGGGAATTCACTGACTTCAGGCTACAGAGATAATGCATTATATATTAATGGGCAGAACGAATCTTATCCTAATATAATTGCCGGACAAATGAAATTAGCCGGTGGAGGAAACTTTGTTCAGCCTTTGATGGCAGACAATAATGGAGGATTGCTATTAGGAACAACTCCTATTCAGGCTACAAAGCTGTATATTAAGGCTTTTGTAAATGGTTCTCCTGTAATTGAGAATGTTGCAGGAAACCCAACTACTAATATTTCAAACAAAGTGACAGGAGCTTTAAATAACTTTGGTGTGCCGGGAGCGAAATCATTTCATTTAATAGCACCTGGTTACGGAAATATCGCAGGAGTTTTGACAGGAACGGCAA